>NZ_JBHVIV010000001.1:229895-247725 GCF_042799475.1 Kitasatospora sp. NPDC057692
CGGGCGCGGGCGGGGCCCCCGGGGGGGGGGGGGCCCGCCCGACAGCACCGTTCCACTCCCGGCTCCGACCTTCCGAATCCGGCCTTCCGACCTTTCAACCCTCCGAACTTCCGAACTTCCGAACTTCCACCGAGAGGTGAACACATGAGCAGCGCGGTGCCGCCCGGCGGGGCGGGCCCCGGCCTCGACGACCCGCGCGGGACGGTCGAGGCCCAGGCCGCCCGACTGGCCGCGTCCGGCCTCGACACGCCCGGCCCCTACCTGATCGGGGTGCGCCACCACGCGCCCTCGCTCAGCGCCGTCGTGCCCGCCCTGCTCGACGCCGCCGCACCCGAGGTGCTGCTGGTCGAGCTGCCCGCCGAGTTCCAGCCCTGGCTCGACCTGCTCGCCGACGAGGCCACCAAGGCTCCGGTCGCCCTCGCCGCGGCCCCCGCCGCCGACCGCTCGGACGAGCGCGCCGACGGCATCGGTGCCGAGGCCGGCCACGGCACCGGGCTCGCCTTCTACCCCTTCGCCGACTTCTCGCCCGAACTCGCCGCCCTGCGCTGGGCCCGCCGCCACGGCGTCGAGACCGTCGCCTGCGACCTTCCCCTCGCCGTCCGCGCGCGGTACACCGAGCGCGAGCGCACCGGCTCCGGCGCCCGCCCCGGGGTCGCCGACGCCCTGCGCCACCGCCTCACCGGGCGGGACGACGACGAGGACCTCTGGGACCGCCTCGTCGAGACCGCCGCCCCGGGCTCCGCCCCGGAGGCCGTCCGGCGCGCCGCCCTGCTGGTCGGCTGGGCGCTGCGCCGGGACGCCGAGGACGGCCCCGGCGTCGACCCGTACGACCTGCGGCGCGAGGCCTGGATGCGGGAGCGCATCCGGGAGGCGGGCGCCGGCGGCCGCCGGGTCGCCGCCGTCATCGGCGCCTTCCACGCCCCCGCGCTCACCGTGCCCGCCGACGTGCCCGCCGACGGATCGGCCACCGAGCCGGCCGCCGAGGCCGCCGACGGGCCGGCCCCGGACGCCCGTCACGTGGTCTCCCTGATCCCGTACACCTACCCCCTCCTCGACGCCCGCTCCGGCTACCCGGCCGGCATCCGCGACCCCGAGTGGCAGCACACCGTGCTGGACGCCGCCGGTGACGCGGACCGGCTCGCCGAGGCACTCGTCCGCACCGCCGTACGGATCTGCGAGGCCCTGCGCACCCAGGACCACCCCTCCGGCCCGGCCGACGCCCGCGAGATCGTCCGGCTCGCCGGCGACCTCGCCCGGCTGCGGGCCCTCGCGGCCCCCGGGCGCGGCGAGCTCGTCGAGGCGGTGCAGACCGTCCTCGCCCAGGGCGAACCCCTCGGCCGGGGCCGGGCGGTGGCCCGCGCGCTGGAGAAGGTCCTGGTCGGCACCCGCACCGGCGAGCCCACCCCGGCCGCCCCGCGCAGCGGCCTCGCCCCCGCCGTCGAGCAGCTGCTCGCCGACCTCGGCCTCCCCGGCCCCGGCGACAGCGCCGAGTCCGCTCCCCGCGAGCTGCGGCTCGACCCGCTCCGCTCACCCCTCGACCGGCGCCGCGAACTCCTCCTCCACCGCCTCACGGCCTGCGGCGTCCCCTACGCCGACCCCGTCGAGACCACCGGCGCGGGCGGCACCGAGACCCTCACCACCCGCTGGCGCGTCCGCTGGACCCCGGCCGTCGCCGCCATGCTGACGGTCGCCGGCACCCGGGGCGTCACCCCGGCCCAGGCCGCCGAGGGCGCCTTGCGGGAACGGCTCCGCCGCGAACAGCAGGCGGACGGTCCCACCGCCGGCGAAGTCCTCCAGGGCCTCGCCGACGCCGCCGCCTGCGGTCTGCCCGCGCTCACCGGCACCCGCCTCACCCAGCTCACCACCGTCCTCCCCGACAGCGGCACCCTCCCCGACCTCCTCAACGCCCTCGCCCTCCTCGACCGCCTCACCGCCACCCATCAGCCCACGCCGCCATCCCAGGCCACGGCCTCGATCGCCGGGACCACCGCGTCCGCCGGTGCGGAGGCCGCTTCGAAGCCGGTGCCCGGTGTTCCGCCCGTCGTGGGTGCGCCCGTCGGGGGTGCGGCGGCTGTCGTATCGAAGGATGAGGCCGTCGTGTCCGCCGGTGTGTCGACGGCGGCGGCCGTGCCGTCCCCGGGCGCTGTTCCGACGGCTCCGCCGACCGGTGATCCGGCTGCCGCCGGTTCGGTGGCCTCCGGCCCGGTCGGCGCCGTGCCGCCCGGCGAGGGCGCTGTGTCCTTCGGCGGCGAGGCTCCTTCCGGTCCGGCTGCCGCCGATTCGCCGGTTGACGGTCCGGCGGCCTCCGGGCAGTCCGCAGGGCTCGCCCCCTCCGGGAACGGCGCCACCGGGGCCGCCGCGGATCCGGCCGATCCGGTGCTCGCCGCGCTCGCGGCGGCGGCCGGGGTGGTGACGGTGGCGGCGGTGCGGCAGTTGGAGGGCCTAAGCGGGTCGGACGAGGCGGACGACGCCCGGGCGCTGGTGGAGCTGGCCCGGCGGGCGGACCTCTCCGGCGGCGTGCGGCTGCGGCACACGCTGGCCGAACTCGCCGACGGCGGAAGCCCCCTGGTACGCGGTGCGGCCGGGGCGG
The DNA here is from genome assembly GCF_042799475.1 of Kitasatospora sp. NPDC057692. Taxonomy (NCBI): domain Bacteria; kingdom Bacillati; phylum Actinomycetota; class Actinomycetes; order Kitasatosporales; family Streptomycetaceae; genus Kitasatospora; species Kitasatospora sp. NPDC057692. The sequence continues at coordinate 232,486 of NZ_JBHVIV010000001.1, forward strand.
TCCGGGTGCTGCTCCGGCAGGAGGAGCCCGCGGTGTTCGGCGACCGGGCCGCCTCCTGGGTCGACGGCGCCACCGGGCCCGACGCCCGGCACGCCCTCGGACGGTCCCTCGTCGGGCTGCTCACGGCCGCCGAAGGGCTGTTGTCGACCGCGCCCGAGGTGCTCGAACCGGTGCTGGAACGGGTGGTCACGCTCCCCGACAGCGCCTTCCTGGACCGTCTGCCCGCGCTGCGCGGCGGGTTCGACACGCTCAGCCCGGCCGCTCGCGACCGGCTGCTGCACCTCGTCGAGGAACGCGTGGGCACCCGCCTGGACACGCTCCCCGACGAGATGCCGCCCGCACTGCTCGCCGACTGGTCCCGCGCGGACCTGGCCGCCCGCGCCGCGCTCGCCCGCCGCGGGCTGCTCCCGGCCCTCCTCCCGCCGCCCACCGCGGAGGCTCCGGCCCCGGCGGCCCCCACCCTTCCCCGGATCCCCACCTCCACCCCCGCCCACGCCCTCGGCGCGGCCGAGCGCTGGCGGCTGCTGCTCGGCAGGCCGGGAAGCGGCGGCCTCGGCGGCCGGGCCGCCCGCCTCGCCACGGCGCTCGACGAGCTGTACGGGACGGGCCACGGCGAGGGCTCCGGCCCCGGCCTGGACGGCCGGGGCGGCGCCGGCGGCAACCGGGGCGGGCGCGAGGCGCCGTACCCGGGTGTCCGCGAGTGGGCCGAGGAACTGACCGCCCTGTTCGGGCCGGGCCTGCGGGAGGAGGTACTGGCGGCCGCCGTCGCGCAGGGCCGCGGCGACGCGCTGGATGCGATCGACCCGGACGCCGTCCGACCGTCGGTCGACCTGCTGCGCACCGTCCTGGAGCACGCGGGCGGCCTGCCCGAGGCCCGGCTGGCCGGGCTGCGCCCACTGGTCCGGCGTCTGGTCGACGAGCTGAGCCGCGAACTGGCGACCAGGCTGCGGCCCGCCCTGACCGGCATCAGCGTGCCGCGCCCGAGCCGCCGCCCGGGCGGCGGCCTGGACCTGCACCGCACGATCCGCGCCAACCTCGCCACCGCCCGCCCGGCCGACCCCGCCGCCGACCCGTCCGGCGACGGGCCGGGCGGCATGGTGATCGTGCCGGAGCGCCCGGTCTTCCGGACCAGGGCCCGCCAGGCGTCCGACTGGCGGCTGATCCTGGTCGTGGACGTGTCCGGCTCGATGGAGTCGTCGACCGTCTGGGCGGCGCTGACCGCGTCGATCCTGGCCGGGGTGCCCTCGCTGAGCACCCACTTCGTCGCCTTCTCCACCGAGGTGGTCGACCTGACCGACCGGGTGACGGACCCGCTGGGCCTGCTCCTGGAGGTCCGGATCGGCGGCGGCACGCACATCGCGGCCGGTCTGAAGTACGCGCGGAGCCTGGTGACCGTGCCGTCCCGCACGCTGATCGCGGTGGTCAGCGACTTCGAGGAGGGCGGCCCGCTCGGCGGGCTGCTCACGCAGACCCGGGCGCTGGTCGACTCGGGCTGCCACCTGCTGGGCTGCGCCGCACTGGACGACACCGGGACGGCCCGGTACTCGAAGGCGGTCGCGGGCCGCCTGGTCGCGGCCGGGATGCCGGTGGCGGCGCTCAGCCCGCTCGAACTGGCCCGCTGGGTGGGGGAGAAGGTCCGATGACGGAGACGGCAGGGACAGTGACGGGAACGGACGCGGGAACGGGGACCGGCGCGCACTGGCCGGCGGTCCGGCCGGAGGTGGTCGCCGAGGTGGTGGCCGGGCTGTCGGCGCGGTTGCAGAAGCGCCTGGACGGCGCCGCCGCCAAGCTGGCCGAACGGCCGGTGGAGCGGACCGGCGAGGACTGGCGGATCGCCGTCGACGAGGAGTCGGTGCTCGTACTGCACGCGCCGGGCGGGGTGGTCGCCGACCAGGCGGACGTGCGCTGCGGCTGCCTGCTGGCGCCCGCCTGCGTGCACCGGGCCGCGGCGGTGACGGTCTGCCCGCTCGCCGACGACGAGCCGTCCGACAGCGAACCGTCCGTCGATGAACCGCCCGCCGCCGGGGGCCCCTCCCCGGCCGCACCGGCGGACCCGCCCGGGGCCGCTGTCGCCCAGCCCGCCGATGACCTCACCGCCGCCGAACGGGCCGCCGTCGCACACCTGCACCGGGTGGGCGCCGCCGTGCTGGCGGCGGGTGTCGGCGGCGCGGGCGCGGTGCTCCAGGCGGAACTGCTCCGCGCGGCCCACCGGGCCCGGCTGGCCGGAGTGCACCGGTCGGCGGCCGCGGCGGTCGCGGTGGTCACCCGGATCCGCGCCGCCCGCTCGGGCGAGCCGGACCACCGCCTCGCCGACCTGGTGGCCGGCCTGCGGGACCTCCTCGGCCTCAGCACGGCGCTGGCCCTCACCGGCACACCGCAGGCGACCGGACCGGGCGTCGCGGAACTGCGCGGGACGGCCCGCCAGGCCTACGCGCCCGCGGGCGGCCTGCGGCTCTACGGGCTGTTCGCCGAGCCGGTGCTGACAGCCACCCACGCGGGGGTGCTCACCTGGGCGGTGGACGCGGGCGGCGGGCTGCACACGATGGCGGAGGTGATGCCGCACACCGACGCCACGGCGGCGGCCCCGCAGGCGGTCGGGGCCGGGAACCGGGCGGTGCGGCTGGGGGACGCGATGCTCAGCCACCGCGAGTTCACCCGGGGCGGGCTGGCCGTGCAGGGGGCGACCAGGTCGGCGTCCGGGCGGCTCGGGGCGGGCGCATCGGTCCGGGCGGTCCGCGCGGCGGGCGCGGACTGGACGGCCGAGCCGCTCGCGGCCCTCTGGGGCGAGCCGCCGGCCGCCCAGGTGGCGCGGGCGCTCGCCGCCGGGGCGCTGCCGCCCGAGGCCCGGCCGGCCGGGAGCGAGCTGCTGTTCCTGGACGTGACCCTGCTCGGCGCGGCGCCGTACGGGACGGACGGGGAGCCGCGGCTGCTGGCGGAGTGCGACGGGGCGGTGGTGGCGCTGCGGGCCGCGCACGACCACCCGGGGTTGGCGTACCGGGGCAACCTGGCGCTGCTCGCCACCGCCCCGGGCCTGCGGCTGCGGGTGATCGGCCGGCCGGAGCGCTCGGCCCGCCCGGAGCTGCGGCTGCTGGCCATCGGCCTGCCGCCCGCGGACCGGTCCCCGGCCGTCGCCACCGACTCCGCGGTAACCGTGCCCACCTCCACGTCCGTGCCCGCGTCCGCGTCCCTGTCCGCGCCCGGGAATCCGGCGGAGCCCGCCCTGGCGCTGCCCGCCGACCGCGCGGGCCGGGTCAACCTGGGCCTGGAGCGGTTGCAGACGGCGGACCTCACCCTCCCGTCCGCCGGTCCGACCGGGACCGGAGCGCTGCCGCCCCTCGACGCCGCCGGCGGCGGTGCCGACGCCCTGACCGCCCCCGTGCACCTGCTCGCCCGCCGGGTGGCGCAGGCGGTGACCGGCGGCCGGTCCGCGCTGGCGCTCGGCTCCCGCGCGGCCGACGCCGACCGGGTCAGGCTGCGCTCGACGGGGCTGGCCACCGGGGCGGCGCTGCTGGACGGACTGTTCGCGGCGGCGGCGGACCAGCCGCGCGACGTCTTCGGCCGGGTGGTCGCGGACGACCACGGCGCCTTCGCGGCCGCCTGGCTGGCGGCTGCCTGGTACGAGGAGGAGCTGGCCTCGGCGCTCTGCGTGACCGCCTGGTCCTGGCCGTCGGACGGCGCTCCGCCGCAGGAGAACCAGAACCGGACATAAGGAGAACTATTTGCACAAGCAGGTAAGCCGCGCCGAATGGCATAATTGGGTGGAGAAGCACGTTTCACCGGAGTCACCGGAGCACGACCCGAGCAGTATCCGAGCAGAGAGAGGCGAGCCATGGGGATCCAGGACGACGCCGCCGAGGTCCGCGCCAGTGGTTGGCGGACGCTCGCCGCGCTGCACGGCCTGATCGACTCGGCGCTGGAGAAGGCGCTGCAGGCGGAGCACCGGCTCTCGGTGGTCGAGTACACGGTGCTGGAGGCGCTGTCGCGGCAGGACGGCTGGCACATGCGGATGCAGCAGCTGGCCCGCGCGGCCGCGCTGAGCAGCAGCGCGACCACCCGGCTGGTGAGCCGGCTGGAGGAGCGGGGGCTGCTCAGCCGCTACCTCTGCGCGGACGACCGGCGCGGCATCTACACCGAGCTGACCCCGCAGGGACGCGAACTGCTCGCCGCGGCCCGTCCGCTGCACGACGCGGCCCTGGAGGCGACGCTCACCGAGGCCGCCGACCTCCCCGAACTGGCGCCGCTGGTACGGGCCCTGTACGACCTGGAGCTCACCCCGGCGGCCCCGGCCAAGGCCTGACCGCCTCACCTGCCGGCGCCGGCCCCGCCGGCCCCGCCGGCCCCGCCGGCCCGTCCGCCCGCCCGTGGGGGCTCCGCGCTCAGGCGCGGGGCCTCACCGGTGGGCGGCGAGCGCCTCCGCGTGGACCCGGTCGAGGAGGGCGAGCAGCAGTTCCTTGCTGGACGCGCGTTCCCGGACGTCGCAGAGCAGCACGGGCACGCCCTGGTCGAGATCCAGCGCGCGGCGGACGTCCTCGGGGGAGCAGTCGCGCCGTCCGTAGAAGCAGTTGACGCCGACGGCGAAGGGGATGCCGCGCTGCTCGAAGAAGTCGACGGCGGCGAAGCTGGACTCCAGCCGCCGGGTGTCGGCCAGGACGACGGCGCCGAGCGCGCCGAGCGCCAGGTCGTCCCACATGAACCAGAAGCGGAACTGGCCCGGCGTGCCGAACAGGTAGAGCACCAGGTCCTCGCGGACGGTGATCCGCCCGAAGTCCATCGCGACGGTGGTGGTCGACTTGTCCTGGAGGCCGTGGAGGCTGTCGATCCCGATGCTGGCGTTGGTCATCCGCTCCTCGGTCTGCAGCGGTTCGATCTCGCTGACCGAGCCGACCATGGTGGTCTTGCCGACGCCGAAGCCGCCGGCGACGAGGATCTTGACCGCACCCGGCACCAGGCTCTGGGTCGTCACGTGGGGTCTCCTGAGGGGGAACTGGGCGAGGTACGGGGCGGAGCGGGGCCGAGGCGGCGCACCGGAGCCGGTGGATCAGGGCGGGCGGATCAGAGCCGGCGGACGCCCTCGATCACGGCCTGGATCAACGCGATGTCCGGGGCCTCGGCGAGTTCGACGGGCGCCCGGGTCAGGATCATCCGGGCCTCGGCGAGGTCGTCCAGCAGCACCTTGACCACGCTCACCGGGAGGTCCAGGACGGCCGCGATCTCGGCCACCGCGAGCGGGCGTTCGCGGCAGAGGTCCAGGATCGCCGCCGGCTCGGGCGTCATCCGGCTGGTGTCCGTGCGCGGGTCGGCGGTGACCACCAGGGTGATCAGCGCGAAGCCGTCACGGACCGGGCCGGTCCGCCCGTTGGTGATGGCGTAGGGGCGGACCAGATGGCCGGCCTCCTTGTCGTAGAACCAGGCCTCGGCGGCGTCGACGGTCACGCACCGCCACCCGCATCCGGTTGGCCGGCGTCGCTGCGCGGCGCCGCGGTGAGGTACTGCCCGACCTGCTTGACCAGCATGTTGATCTCGTAGGCCATCAGCCCGGCGTCGACGGACTCGCTGGTGAGCACGGCGAGCCGGGCGCCCTGGCCGGCGGTCGTGACGAACAGGAACAGCTGGTCCATCTCGATCACGGTCTGCCGCACCCGACCGCCGTTGAACCGCTGGCCGGCGCCCCGGGCGAGGCTCTGCAGGCCGGACGCGACGGCCGACAGGTGCTCGGCGTCGGCCCGGTCGAGGCCCTGGGAGAGCCCGACCAGCAGGCCGTCCTCGGAGAGGACGATGGCGTGCCGGGTCTCCGGGACCCGCGACACCAGCTGGTCCAGCAGCCAGTTGAGGTCGCGCTCGGTGTCGGTGTGCTGCGTCATCACTGCTGTTCCTTCGCTGTGGGGGGCGCGTCCGGCTCGGACGGGGTCGCACGGGCGGTACGGGTGCCGCGCTGGATGGCGGCCATGGTGGCCCGCGAGCGCTGCGGCGAGGGGTCGTCGTCGGGCCGGGTGGTGGCGTCGGGCGGCCCGACGTGGGGCGGGGGCGGTCCGTAGGGGGCGGCGGAGGGCGCGTGGGCCTCGCGCAGCTGTTCGGCGAGGCTGGCGTTGCGGACCCGCCGGGGCAGGACGCGCGGCGTGCGCAGCTCGCCCTCGGGCCCGTACTCCGCGCGGGCCTCCTCGGCGCGCTGGTGCGTGGGCGTCGCGGGCGCCCCGGCTTCCGCGGGCGCGGTCGACGGCTCGCCGCCGCCCACCACCGGTGCGCCGGCCCTGTTCCTGGCCCCGGGTTCGAACCAGCTCTCCGGGCCCGGGTCGCCCGCCGAGTCCAGGTACGGCAGGGGCCGACTGGGGCGGGCCACGACCACCGCGCCCGGCAGGCCGGGGATCGGCGAGCCGACCGGAAGCCCGCCGTTGACCGTCCGGTCGCCCTGTTCCTGCGGGCCGGTGCCCTCCGGGTAGCGGGCGAGCAGCTCGCCGATCACCAGGCCGCCGTCTCCCGTCGCGCCGTCGTCCGCCTCCGCGCTCGCGGCGCCTCCCGCGGTGCCCGGTCCGACGCCGCCCGGCCCCTGCCCGGCCGCCGGCCCGTGGCCCAGCAAGCCGTCGAGCACCCCGGCGAGCGCGCCCGACAGCTCCTGGCCGACGGCAGCCGCGCCCGTACCCGCGCCCGCACCAGCACCCGGTCCCGCCTCCACACCGGAGCCCGCGCCCACACCGGAGCCCGCGCCCACACCCACACCCACGCCGACACCCACACCCGTGCCAACGTCGACACCCGTACCCGCACCCGAACCCGAACCCGAACCCGCCTCGGCGCCGGGCCGCAGATCGGGCGCCGGGGACCGGGTGACCCGGGCACCCGCCGGCAGCCCGGCCACGAAGGACGGCGGCTCGGCCTGCTGCAGCAGCGCCGCCGGCACCAGCACCACCGCCCGGGTCCCGCCGTAGGGCGAGGGGCGCAGCGTGACCTGGACCTCGTGCCGGGCGGCCAGCCGGGCGACCACGAAGAGCCCGAGCCGCAGGTCGTCGCCGAGCGCGGAGACGTCCAGCTCGGGAGGGTTCGCCAGGTAGTCGTTGAGTCGCTGGTACTCCTCCTCGACCATGCCGAGGCCGCGGTCCTCGACCTCCACCACCAGGCCCTTGGGGACCTCCTGCGCCGAGACCTGCACCTGGGTGTAGGGCGGCGAGAAGGTGGTGCCGTTCTCGATCAGCTCGGCGACGAGGTGGATCACGTCGGCGACCGCCTGGCCGCCGAGCGAGGTGCGGGGCACGCCCTGGACGACGACCCGCGAGTAGTTCTCGGTCTCGGAGACGGCGCTGCGCAGCACGTTGACCATGGGCACGGCGTTGCGCCAGCGCCGGGCGGGCAGTGCGCCGCCGAGGATGACGAGGTTCTCCGCGTTGCGCCGCATCCGGGTGGCGAGGTGGTCGACGGCGAACAGCTCGCGCAGCAGGTCGGGTTCCTCGTGCTCGCGCTCCAGCGCGTCCAGCATGCTGATCTGGCGGTGGATCAGGATCTGGGTGCGGCGGGCGATGTTGAGGAAGACCTTCTTCGTCCCCTCGCGACCCTGGGCCTGGTGGACGATGGCGGCGACGGCGGCCTGCCGGACGGCGGCGAGGCTGTCGGCGGCCTGCTGGAGTTCGTCGCCGGTCCGCCGGGGCGGGGTCCGGACGGACGGGACCGGGACCGACTCGCCGGCCCGCAGCCGACCGACGATCCCCGGGATCTCGTGCTCGGCGAGCGTCAGCGCGTCGGCGTGCAGCGCGGCGATCCGGGCCGGCAGGGCGCGCGCCGCGCGCACACCGCGCGCCAGGCTCCAGAGCAGGACGGCGCCGACCGCCGCGCTGCCGGCGTACAGGGCGGTGCGCTCCCCGGCGTCGCGCAGCAGGTGGACGGCGTATCCCCAGGCGGCGGCGAGGCCGAGGCAGGGGACCAGGACGAGCGCGAGGAGGGAGCTGCGGAGGGAGCCGGGCCGGCCGGCGCGGTGGCCCGTCCGGGGGGCCGATATGCCTGGCATCTGATTCCTTGTAGCAGGGCCGAACGGCGGGGTGTCCGTGTGCGGTCCGGCCGGGGCCGCTGGGGCGCCACGGCCGGCGGTGCCCGGAGGGTTGCCGGAGGTGGCGACCCGTGGGGTCGCCGTCCGGACGGTTGCAGCACGGCCGCCGACTTCAGGCACGCTACCAGCCCAAGGTGCCCTTCGGGCAACATCAACTGACCATATGTGAACGCCTGATGACAGCGCGTCGGGAACCGCGACCGCCCTCCGGCCGGGTATTCGCACTGGTCAGCGAAGCCTCCGGGGGAGTGCCTGACGGCTTTCCGGCCACCGGATCCCGGCCACCGGAAAGCCGTCAGGGACAGGTCAAGAAAGCGCGGGAGGAGCTATCCTGGAGGGCCGCTCCGTCGCGCGGATCGGGGGCTCAGCCCGCCAGCGGCATCCGCAGCACCGCCGCCTGGCCGGCCTGCAGCTCCGCCTCCGCACGGGCCTCGCGTTCGGCCGCCTCGCTCCACGCCCAGCCGGCCAGGTCGGAGAGTTCGACCGACCACTGCTTGCCGTAGGTGCCCGAGGCCACCTGGCCGAGCCGCAGCCGCTGGACGTCCGAGGTGCCGGCCGGCGGGTAGGTGTGGGTGGCGTCGCGCAGGTAGCGCTCGATGTGGAACTCCGCCTGCAGCCCGCGCCCGGCGTGGATCTCCATCGCGTTGCGCGCCGAGTCCATCGCGTACTCGGTGTTGATCAGCTTGGCGTTCATCAGTTCGGCGTCGCAGGGCCTGCCGTGGTCCAGCAGGTGGGAGGCGTGGTACGCGGCGAGCTTGGCGGTCATCAGCCGGGACTGCATCTCGCCCAGCTTCAGCGCGATGTTGGGCAGTTGGGAGAGCGGCTTGCCGTAGAGCACCCGCGCCTCGGCGAACCGCACGGTGTCCTCGACGATCGCCACGTGGATGCCGAGCGCGACCGCCGCCAGGTTCAGCCGCCCGTACAGGGTGGAGGAGGAGTAGGCGACGTCCAGGCCCTGGCCCTCCCGGCCGAGCAGGTTGGCGGCCGGGATCCGGCAGTCCTCGAAGACGAGCTCGCCGAAGCTGAAGCCGTGCAGGCCGCTCTGCGACCCCAGGGTTCCGGTGCGGAGCCCTGGCCGGTCGCTCTCCACCAGGAAGGCGGAGAGCCCCCGGCTGCCCTGGCCGGTGCGCAGCACCACGCCGTGCACGTCGCCGATGTGCGAGTTCCCCACGAACCACTTGCGGCCGTTGAGCACGTACTCGTCGCCCTCGCGCCGGGCGGTGCCGGTCATGCCGAGCACATGGCCGCCGGACTCCGGTTCGGTGACGGCGATCGTGGGCAGCGCCGCCCCGGAGGCGAACCTGGGCAGCCAGTGGCGGCGTTGGGCGTCGTTGCCGAAGTGGATGAACTTGGCGACGCCGAGCTGCGAGGCCTGCGCCACCGCCCCCATGGCGCCGCTGACGCGCGACAGCTCCTCGACGATGACGGTCTTGGCGAGATGCCCCAGCCCCAGCCCGCCGAACTCGCGCGGGATGGTCACTCCGATCCAACCCCGGCGGGCGATCTCCCGCGCGAGTGCGTACTCGACCTGGCGCTCGGCCTCCATTCTGGCCACCTGCGGGCGCACCTCCTTCTCCGCGAACTCGCGCACCTCCGCACGGAGGTTCTCGTGTCGTTCGTCGGTGAAGTAGTCCATCGCCATGCCCCGGTCCTCTCGGGTTCGGTTGTCGTTCGGTGGATGTGCCTCCGTCCGTGCAGCCGATCCGCGTCGGCCGCCGAGGGCGTGGGGGATGTGACGGTGGCGGCCGGATGCCCCGTTGCAGCCGGGTGCGTGCGGAAGTGTCGGCGGTGGCCCTCGCTGCCCTTGGGGACCGTCGATTTTCGGCAGGGCTCATTGTCATATGTGCGTCGGGAGTGCTCTACGGAGGATCTTGGATTGGCGCGATCGGGTCGTTCGTCGGCTGTCGATGATTGAAACGCCGCCGGGTGGGGATACGTGGGGCCCCTGAATCCCGGTTCCGACGGATCCGTGGGTTCCGCTTCCGGTTCCCCGTCGGTTCCCGTCCGGAAGCCCGCCCGCCGTCTCCTTGTCCAACATGCGGCTTTGACGGGTCATCAGCATCCGGGACGGCGCGGGCCGAGAGCGCCGAAGGCGCCGGATGTCTGATTACATGTGCGCCATGACTGATGTGATGAGCACTCAAGGCCAGTTCCCGGGTGCCGCCGGGGAGTCGGAACGGACCCGCAGGCTTCGCAGCCTGGGCCTCGACGAACCCACCGCGGACGAGGCCTTCGACCGCTTCGCCCACCTGGCCGCCAGTATCACCCGCGCCCCCATCGCGATGGTCAACTTCATCAACGACGAGCGCCAGATGTTCCGGGGGCTCTACATTCCGCCAACCTCCCCCGACATCCCGGCCGGCGAGGGCTCCTCCTGGGCCGACCGGGGCATCGCCTTCGACCTGCCGACCCGTCAGATGCCGCTGAGCCACGGCTTCTGCCCGCACGTCGTCGCCCAGCGCTCCCCCCTCGCCCTGGACGACATCCTCGCCTACCCCCGGTTCGCCGGGAACCCGGTCGTCGACGAACTGGGCGTGCGCGCCTACCTGGGCGCCCCCCTCGTCGACGACACCAACACCGTCATCGGCACCGTCTGCGTCCTCGACCGCGAACCCCGCCAGTGGGGCCGCGAGCGCCTGCGCGACATCCAGCACCTCGCCGAGGCCCTGCTCTCCGAGATCCGGCTGCGCGACAACCTGCTCGCCCAGCAGCAGGAGATGTTCGCCGCCTTCGACGGCTCACCCTTCCCGATCATGCTCACCGACGGCCCCGGCCAGGAGATCCGGTACGCCAACGCCCAGCACGCCGAGGTGTTCGGCGCCCCGGCGGCCTACGGCGCGATCGGCCAGGCCTACCCCCAGCTCGGCGCCGCCGGCCTCCAGCAGGCGGTCTCCGAGGCCTACCGCACCGGCCGCGCCACCGTCCTCAACGACGTGCGCGTCCCCTCCCTGCGCCCCGACGCCCAGCGCGGCCAGCAGATCTTCAGCTTCACCTGCAGCCCGCTGCGCACCGCCCGCACCGGCCAGGTCAGCGGCGTCCTCACGGTCGGCATGGACGTCACCGCGCAGTCCCGGACCGAGGAGGAACTCGGCACCCTGGCGGCGCTCCTGGTCGACCGCCTCCAGCAGAGCGGTGGCGGCTCCGCCAACCGCCCCGGGCCCATCGGCGGCGGCGAGGCCGGGATCGTCCTGCCGGCCTGAGTGGCGGCCGGGTCCTTCCCCTGTCCTCCCCCTGCCCTCCTCCCCGTTCCCTTCTCCCCTTCCCGCCTTCCCCCGATCCTCCCCGTCCGCCCGCACCGCCGCGTCCGCCACCGCGGCGGGGCGCCTCTCACCCCCGAGGAGAGGCCCCCCGCCACGGTGCTGTCCGCGCGGACGCCGTACGGGTGAACGCCGTGCAGGTGAACGCCGTACGGATGAACGCCGCACGGGTGAACGCCGTCCGAGCGGGCGCCGTCCGGGTGAAGCGCCGGACACCGCACCGCCGCGCACCGCCGCGCGAGGACCCCCGGTGGTAGGCATGGGCCGCATGCAGTGGTTCGCCGCCCCCGAGTACTGGCTCAGCAGACTGCTCGTGCAGCGACTGCTGGCCGCCCTCTACCTCACCGGCTTCCTCGCCGCGGCCCTCCAGTTCCGCGCCCTGATCGGCAGCCGCGGCATGCTCCCCGTCCCCCGCTTCACCGCCCGGATCCCGTTCCGGCAGGCCCCCGGCCTCTTCCACCTCCACTACAGCGACCGCTTCTTCGCCGCCGTCTCCTGGAGCGGCGCCGCGCTCTCCGCCGCCCTCGTCGCCGGCCTCGGCGACGCCGTCCCGCTGTGGACGTCGATGCTCTGCTGGGCGGCGCTGTGGGTCCTCTACCTGTCGATCGTCAACGTCGGTCAGACCTGGTACTCGTTCGGCTGGGAGTCGCTGCTGCTGGAGGCGGGCTTCCTGGCGGTGTTCCTCGGCAACGCCGGCACCGCCCCGCCCGCCCCCGTGCTGTGGCTGCTGCGCTGGCTGGCCTTCCGGGTCGAGTTCGGCGCTGGGCTGATCAAACTGCGCGGCGACAGCTGCTGGCGCGACCTGACCTGCCTGCGCTACCACCACGAGACCCAGCCCATGCCCGGACCGCTCAGCTGGTTCTTCCACCACCTGCCCGACCCGCTGCACCGCGTCGAGGCGGCGGCCAACCACGTCACCCAACTCCTCGTCCCGGTCGGCCTGCTCCTCCCGCAGCCCGTCGCCACCTACGCCGCCTGCGTCGTCGTCGCCACCCAGCTCTGGCTGGTCGCCTCCGGCAACTTCGCCTGGCTCAACTGGCTCACCATCGCCCTCGCCCTCGCCGCCGTCGACCCCGCCCGCCTCGGCCTGCCCGTCCACCCGCGCGCCTACGGCACGACACCCGCCTGGTTCGAGGCCCTGGCGCTCGCCGTCACCGCCGCCGTCCTCGTCCTCAGCTACTGGCCGGTCCGCAACATGGTCTCCCGCCGCCAGGTGATGAACCGCTCCTTCAACCGCCTCCACCTGGTCAACACCTACGGGGCGTTCGGCAGCGTCAACAGGATCCGCCAGGAGGTCGTCGTCGAGGGCACGGACGAGACGGTGCTCACCCGGCACACCGTGTGGAAGGAGTACGGGTTCAAGGGCAAGCCCGGCGACGTGCGCCGCGCCCCGCGCCAGTACGCCCCCTACCACCTGCGGCTCGACTGGCTGATGTGGTTCGCCGGCATCTCGCCCGGCTACGCCCGGCCGTGGTTCCTGCCGTTCGCCGCCCGCCTGCTGGTCAACGACCCGGACACGCTGCGCCTGCTGCGCCACAACCCCTTCCCGGACGGCCCGCCGACCCACGTCCGGGCGACCCTCCACCTCTACCGGTTCACCGATTGGCGGGAACTGCGGCAAACCGGCGCGTGGTGGCACCGCACGGCGCTCCACGAGTACCTCGCGCCGGTCGACCTCGCGACGCTGGCCCGCGTCGGCCACCGCCCGCCGCCCGCGCGGTAGGCGAACGGCGGGCAGGCTACAGACGGCACCGACCTGCGGTCGTGCGGCATCCGGGTGGCGGACGACCACCCGACCGGCCCTCCCGGGTGGCGCCCGGGCGGGCGGTACGGCACGCCACACCGCCCCGAGGGGCGGTGGGTGCGTGCATGGCTCGAACGGGCACCCGTATTCTTGGCCTCCGACCGGCAGCCCGACCGCGCGCCCCCGGCCCCTCGCTCCGAGGCCCACCGCGCACCCGGACCGCCGCCCCCTCGCCGCCCGTCCACGCCCCCGCCGCAGCCGCCCAGAACCGGACCTCACATGACAGTGCTTCACTCCCGCAACGCCGACGCGGCCGACGCAGCCGGCTCCGCAGACGCCAAGGACACCACGGACACGAAGGCCGCCACGGAGACCGCCGAGACCATGGACACGACGGAGACGACGAACACGACGGACGCCGCGGACACGGCCGACACCGACCTCCGCGAGGAGCTCGGCCGCTACGCCGAGCTCGGCGCGTTCACGCTCGCCGCCGACACCCACCCCTGGTACGCGGCCGTCGACACCGTCGCCACCCCCGAGGAGGCCCGCGCCGCGTCCACGGTGCTCGCCGAGCTGCGCGGCCACGACCTCCAGCAGGTCTGGGACGACGTCACCGCGCTCGCCGCCGACGTCAAGCTCGACGCGCCGGACACCGTCGGCAAGACCGCGGTGCTCGTCGAGATGCTCCAGCTCGTCCGCCGCACCTCGACCGTGCTCGTCCCCGCCGCGTACGACACCGACCTCGAAGGCCTGATCGCCGCCACCGCCGACCGGTCCTGGCGGCGCGAGCGCGGTGTCAAGCTGTCCTGGCTGCGGGCCCGCTCGCTGCGCAAGCAGGCCGCCGCCCTCGCCACCACCACCGGCCGCCCCCGCGTCCAGGACCTCCACGAGGCGCTCGCCTCCGCCGAGGTCGAGCGCCGCGCCTGGGCCGCCCTGGCGCCCACCGGCACCCTGCCCACCGCCCCGTCCGACGCCGCCCTGGCCCACCGCACGGCGCAGACCTTCGAGGCCATCAACACCGGCGTGCGCGAACTCGCCCGCCTGCTGCCCGGCCGGGACCTCGACGCGCTGTCCTTCCCGGACCTCGTCGACCTGGTCGAGTGCCTCGCCGCCGACGAGGGCACCCTCTACCGCCTCCCCACCCTCCGCGGCCTGCGCGCCACCCTGGAGGACGCCGGCCTCGCCGACCTCCTCACCGAGCTCGCCGCCGCCCGCGCCGACCGCCGCGCCGCCGAGGCCGCCTACGGGGCCCGCCAGGCCCTGGCGGGTGGGCAGCGCGACGGCCTGGCGCCGGCTGCGGGGGAGGCTGCGGGGGAGAAGGAGGAGGACGCGTCGGAGACCGCCGTCGCCGAGGCTGCGGCCGTTGCCGCGGTCGAGACCGAGGCCGTGACTGAGGCCGAGGCCGTGACTGAGGCCGTGACTGAGGTCGCGCCGGAGGCCGAGGCGAAGGACGCCGTCGCCGAGGCGGAGACGGAGGCCGACGAGCAGCCGCTCACCGTGACCCTCCCCGCCCCCTCGCCGGCCGCCGACGACCTGGTCGGCGTCACCGCCGCCCCGCCGGCCCAGCCCTCGGCCCCCGAGGCCGAGACCATCGACCCCGCGGGTACCGAGACCGAGGCGGCGGAGACCCCTGAGCCGGCCGCCGCCGCGGTCACCGAGCTCGCCGACGTGGACGACACCGCGCCGGCGGTGGAGGAGGAGTCCCCGGCGGCCGAGGAGCCGGTCGCGGAGGAGTCGGCCGAGACCGAAGCCGAGCCGACGGCCGCAGGGGTAGATACGGAGTCGGAGCCGGTCGCGGAGGCCCCGGTCGAGGCCGAGGCCGTTGCCGAGGTCGCGGAGGTTGAGGCGCCGGTTGAGGTCGAGCCGGTTGCCGAGGCTCCGGCCGTCGAGGTCGTCGAGGCCGAGGCTGTCGCCGAGGTTGGGGCCGAGCCGGTTGCGGAGATCCCGGAGGTCGAGGCGCCGGTTGAGGTCGAGCCGGGCGTCGAGGCTCCGGCCGTCGAGGTCGTCGAGGCCGAGGCCGCGGACGTAGAGGAAGCGGTTGCCGAGGCGTCGGTCGAGGCTGAGCCGGTTGCGGAGGCTCCGGCTGCGGTTGAGTCGGCTGACGAGGTCCCGGCCGTCGAGGTCGTCGAGGCCGAGGCCGCGGACGTAGAGGAAGCGGTTGCCGAGGCGTCGGTCGAGGCTGAGCCGGTTGCGGAGGCTCCGGC
>NZ_JBHVIV010000001.1:247825-272494 GCF_042799475.1 Kitasatospora sp. NPDC057692
TGCGGTTGAGTCGGCTGACGAGGTCCCGGCCGACGAGGTCGTCGAGATCGAGGCCGAGGCCGCGGAGGCCGCCGTAGAGGAAGCGGCCGCCGAGGTTGCCGAGGTGGAGGTCGAGACGGTTCCCGAGCCGGTGGCGGAGGTCGTGGTCGAGGCCGTAGCGGAGACCGCCGTCGAGCCGGTTGCCGGGGCTCCGGCCGTGGTTGAGCCGGTGGTCGAGGTTTCGGCTGACGAGGTCGTTGAGGCGGTCGTCGAGATCGAGGTCGAGGTCGAGACGGCTCCCGAGCCGGTCGCGGAGCCGGTGGCGGAGGCCGGGACCGAGGCTGTTGCTGAGATTGTGGTCGAGCCGGTTGCCGAGACGCCGGTTGAGGTCGAGGCCGAGCCCGCCGCTGAGCCGGTGGCCGAGGTTGTCGCGGAGCCCGTCGCTGAGCCCGCTGTCGAGGCCCCGGCCGAGGCCGCGGGCGAGCCGGTGGCCGAGGCCGCCGAGGAGCCCGCCGCCGAGGAGCCCGAGCCCGCCTCCGAGCCCGCCCCCGAGGCCGGTGCGCGGCCGGAGAAGCCGGACTTCACGCCGGGTCGGCCGGTGACCGCCTACTCGGCGGAGGAGCTGCTGGCGATCGTGCGCTGGGTCGACGGCGACGGAGTCGAGCGGAGTGACGAGGAGCTGCTGCGGGCGGCGATGAAGGAGCTCGGCTTCGCCCGCCTCGGGCCGCGGATCAAGGAGGCGCTGGGCGCCGCCGTCACCGCCGCGCGCGGCTGACGGACTCCGGGAGGAAGGCCCCGGGACACGGTCACCGACCGCGTCCCGGGGCCTTCCCGCGTGTCCACCCACCGAAATCCGATTGCCGGACGGGCGTGAGCTGTTGAGACTCGGCGACGGTCGGGGAACCGATCAACCCGGACCGTCGCCGACAGAGCGGAGCCCCCCGTGCCCCCCGTGCCAGACGTCCTGCGTCCCCGCGCCCTCGCCCCGGGCGACCTCGTCGCCGTCGCGGCGCCCGCCGGACCGCTGGAGGCCGACGCCGTGCCGTTGCTGGAGTGGGGCGTCGCCACCCTCAGGGCCATGGGCTTCCGCGTGCGCCGTACGCCGCTGGCCGAGCCGGGGCGGCGCCGCTGGTGGGCGGCGGCCGGGCCCGAGGCGCAGGCCGAGGAGTTCAACCGGCTGCTGCGCGACCCCGAGGTCCGGGCGATCGTCGCCCACACCGGCGGGCAGGCCGTCGCCGGTTGGCTGGACCGGGTGGACGTCGACGCCGTCCGCGCGGACCCCAAGCCGGTGCTCGGGTGCAGCGACGTCTCGCTGCTCCTGCTCGCGCTGCACGCCCGCACCGGTCTGGCCGGTCTCCACGGCGACATGGCGACCTACGGGCTGGGCGGCTCCTGGCACACCGCGGCGGACGACGGCGCCCGCGCCACGGCCGCCACGACGCTCACCGGCCTCTACCGCCGCGCCCTCACCGACCCGGCGGTCCCGCTCGGACCGCTGCCCGGACTGCGCGCCCCCGGCGGCTGGGAGTGCTGGCGGCCCGGCCGGGCCGCCGGACCGCTGCTCGGCGGCCTGCTGGGGCGGCTGGTCGCGCTCCAGGCGACGCCCTTCGCCCTGCCCACCGAGCGCTTCGACGGGGCGGTGCTGTTCTGGGAGGAGGTGGAACGGCCGCTGTCCGCCGTCTGGCAGGACCTGCACCTGCTGCGGATGTCTGGCGTGTTCGACCGGATCGCCGGACTGGTCGTCGGCGTGCCGCACCGGGTCACCGCGGCCGGCTGCGCGGACGGCGCGCCGGTGCCGTCACTGCGCGAGGTCGTGCTCGACGTGCTGGGCGACCGCCCGCTGCCGGTGCTCGGCCAGGTGGACCTCGGCCACGCCGGACCCAACCTGCCCCTGCCGCTCGGCGTCCGCGCCACCGTCGACGCCACCGCCCGCGCCCTGAGCCTGGACGAACCGGCCGTCACCCCGCGCTGAGCGAGGAGGCCGCACGACCGCGGCCCGGCCCGGCCCGGTCCGGCCTCGCGTGGGACTGGTCCGGCCCCCGAGTACCTCCTGGCACACCTGGACCGTGTCGACGCCGCGGCCGCCTGGGCGGAGGACAACCGCCCGACCTGGTTCGGCCGCGGTCCCGGGCTGCCACTGCACGCCTTCGACGGCAACGACGGGCGGAGACCTGCACGCGACCGGGCGTTCCGGACGCACCGTTGCGGCTGTCCGACACGCCGGCGGAGGCCGCGGCCGTGGCCTCCCTGGTCGCACTCGGACGGGCGGTGCGGGACACCTGGACCGTCCACCTCGACGAGGGGTGGGTCTAGGCGGCGGGGGGAGCCGGCTGAACCGCCCGGGCCAGTTGGTCCGCCAGGACGGTCGGGGCCTCGACCAGGGACGGGCCGTACCAGGTGAGGTGGCGGCCGCTCACCAGGGCGGACGGGATGCCCGGGAAGGCCTCCGGGCCGTCGTCGGCGGTGAAGCGGTAGGGCTCGTCGGGCAGGACGACCAGGTCGGGGCGGGCGGCGAGCAGCTCGGGTAGCGGGACGGCGGGGTAGCGCTCGGGCCGGGACGGGTCCTCGGCGTGCGGGAGGCGCAGTCCGAGGCGGCGCAGCAGGTCGCCGGCGAAGGTGTCGTGGCCGAGCACCATCCACGGGCGGCGCCAGATCGGCACCACCGCCCGGCGGGCCTCCCCGGAGAGCGGGCGGACCTCGGCCCAGGCGGCCCCGGCGGCGTCCAGCCAGGGCGGGCGGGGGAGTCCGCAGCCGACGGTGAGCAGCCGGTCCAGCGAATGGAGCGCCTGGTCGAGGGTGCGGATGTCGGTGACCCAGACGGGCAGGCCGGCGGCTCGCAGGGCGTCCAGGTCGGGGCGGCGGTTCTCCTCGTCGTTGGCGATCACGAGGTCCGGGGCGAGCGCCGCGATCCTGGCCACGTCCGGGTTCTTGGTGCCGCCGATCCGGGCGACGGGGAGGTCGGCGAGGCCGGCCGGGTGGCTGCACCAGTCGGTGGCGCCGACCAGCAGCCCGTCCGCGGTCGCGGCGAGCGCCTCGGTCAGCGAGGGGACCAGCGACACCACCCGCCGCACCGGCCCCGTACCGAGCGGCACCGCAGCCCCGAGGTCGTCGACCACCGGGCCGCCGGGAGCGGGAAGGGACGTCATCCCACCACCCTAACCACCCCGACCGCCCGCGCCGCCGCGCCGTCGCCCCGCCCGCCGCCCCGCCACTGCCCCGATCGGCGCCCGGACGGGCAAACTCCCGGGAACCGGCAGGGCACAGCGGCCGACTACTGAACGGGTTCACAGGACGAACCCGAGCACAACCATTGACCAGGAGAGTTACTGATGCGCCCTCGCGTCTTCTGCGGTATCGCGGCCGCCGTCGCCCTGTTCGCCACGGCATGCTCCGGCGGTGGTGACGGCGGCGGGGACGGCGCCGGGGGTGGTACGAGCGCCCAGGCGGGCGCTGGCGGGGCCTTCCCGGTCAAGGTCGCCGACTGCGCGGGACGGGAGACCGATGTCAAGCAGGCGCCCAGGCGGATCGTCACCAGCGACGCGGCCGGGCTGGAGATGCTGCTCCAACTCGGCGCCGGTGACCGGGTCATCGGCACCGGGTTCCCGCCCGGGAAGGGCAGCCTGCCGGCGGCCGTGGCCGACCAGGGCGCGAAGGTGCCCGTGCTGGGCGACACGCTGATCCCCAAGGAGAAGCTGCTCGGTTCCGGCGCCGACCTCTACGTGGACACCTTCGGGCCGATGCCGGGGATGGGGGCGGCGGGCGCCGGGCCGACCGAGGAGGAGCTGAAGGCGGCCGCCATCCAGCACGTGCTGCTGCTCTCCACGGCCTGCGCCACCGGCCCCAAGGCCGCCCAGGGGCCGCGCACCGACCTCGCCGCCGTCGAAGAGGACGTCCGCCGCCTCGGCGCGGTCACCGGGACGTCCGCCCGGGCCGAGGAACTCGTCGGCGCGATGGAGAAGCAGATCACGGACGTCAAGAACGCCACCGCGGGCGTACCGGAGGAGCAGCGTCCCGGGTACTTCCTCTTCGACTTCGACGCCGGTACAAAGCAACCGATGGCCGTCTGCGGCAAGCAGGTCGCCAACGCCGTGATCACCCTGGCCGGCGCGCGCAACGTGTTCGCCGACTGCGACGCCGACTTCCGGCCCGTCTCCTGGGAGGACGTGGTGGCGAAGAACCCGGACTGGATCCAGCTCGCGGTGCGCAACCGCGGCAGCGAGGAGGCGAACCGCAAGGCCTTCGACGAGGCCGAGGCGTTCCTCAAGGGGTTCCCGGCCACCCAGGGCCTGAAGGCCGTCCAGGAGGGGCACTTCCTGCGGATCGGCTCCGAGGTGACCACGATCGCCGGGACCCGCACCGCCGACACCGTGCGGCAGATCGCCGCGACGATCCACCCGGCGCTCGTGAAGAACGGGCAGTAGGCGATGGCCCGGGCCACCGCCGCCACCGCCGCCGGGACACCCCCCGGGGCGTCCGCCGAGCCGCCGGCCGAGGCGCCCGCAGGGCGCAAGCGCGTCCGCTCGCTGCGCGCCGGACCGCTCGCCGTCGTGCTCACCACGGCCCTGGTCGTCGCGCTGACCGCCGCCGTCTCGCTCGGCGCCGTGGACATCCCGCCCGGCGAGGTGTGGGAGGTGGTCGGCCGCCGGCTCACCGGCCGGCACCCGGCGCCCGGCACCCGGGACCTCATCGTGTGGCAACTGCGCGTGCCGCGCGCCCTGCTGGCGGCCGTCGTCGGCGCCGGCCTCGGCGTGGTCGGCACCGCCGTGCAGGCCCTGGTCCGCAATCCGCTCGCCGACCCGTTCCTGCTCGGCATCTCCTCCGGGGCCTCGCTCGGCGCGGTCGGCGTGATCGTCCTCGGCAGCGGCCTCGGCCTGGAACTGACCATCGGCGGCATCGCCGGGATCACCGTCTCGGTGGCCGCCTTCCTCGGCGCGCTCGCCGCGTTCTCGCTGGTGTGGGTGCTGGCCCGGCGCGGCGGAGGGTTCTCCCCCTTACGCCTGGTGCTGGCCGGCATCGGCATCGGCCAGTTCCTCACCGGCCTCACCAGCTACCTCGTCCTGCAGACCGGCGACGAGCAGCAGACCCGGGGTGTGCTGTTCTGGCTGATGGGCAGCCTGAGCGGCGCCACCTGGGGCCAACTCGCGGTTCCCGCAGGCGCCGTGGTCCTCGGTACGGTCCTGCTCCAGGGCCGTGCCCGGGGGCTGAACGCGATGCTGATGGGCGACGAGACGGCGGCCGGGCTCGGCATCGACGTCGCCCGGCTGCGCCGCGAGATCTTCGCCGTCACCAGCGTGCTCACCGGGGTCCTGGTCGCCGTCTCCGGGGCGATCGGCTTCGTCGGGCTGATGGTCCCGCACGTGTGCCGGCTGCTGGTCGGCGGCGACCACCGCCGGCTGCTGCCGCTCTCCGCCCTCACCGGCGCGGTGCTGCTGGTGGTCGTCGACCTGCTCGCCCGCACCGCGCTCGACGGCCAGGAGGTGCCGATCGGCGTGGTGACCGCCCTGCTCGGCGCGCCCACCCTGCTCTACCTGCTGGACCGACGACTGGAGCGGAATTGAGAATCGCCGTCGAAGACGTGAGCGTCGCCCTCTCCGGGCGGACCGTGGTGGCCGGCGTCCACCTGGTCGCCAAGGAGGGCGAGATCGCCGGCCTGGTCGGTCCCAACGGCAGCGGCAAGTCCAGCCTGCTGCGCACCGTGTACCGGCACCTGCGGCCGAGCGCGGGCCGGGTGCTGCTGGCCGGGCGGGAGCTGTCGGAGCTGAGCCCGGCACAGTCCGCCCGGCACATCGGGGCGCTGCCCCAGGAGCGCGGCGGGGACTTCGAGTTGACCGTCCGCGAGGTGGTGGCGATGGGCCGCACCCCGTACAAGCGGGCCTTCGCCAAGGACGACGCCGAGGACCACCGGCTGGTCGCCGAGGCGCTGGACCGGGTCAGCATGGCGCACGCGCCGGACCGCCGGTTCGCCCAGCTCTCCGGCGGGGAGCGGCAACGCGTGCTGCTGGCAAGGGCGTTGGCGCAGCAGCCGGACGTCCTGGTGCTGGACGAGCCGACCAACCACCTGGACGTGCGGCACCAGGTGGAGCTGCTCGCGCTGCTGCGCGAACAGCGGCGTACCACGCTGGTCGCGCTGCACGACCTGAACGCGGCCGCCTCGGTGTGCGACCGGCTGCACGTGCTGCACCGCGGCACCCTGGTCGCCTCGGGGGAGCCGCGCGAGGTGCTGACCGCCGAGCTGCTCGCCGAGGTGTTCGGCGTGCGGGCGGCGGTGGTCGAACACCCGTTGACGGGTGATCCGTTGATCGCGTTCGACCACCGCACGCCGGCCTGCGCGCCCGGCCCGGGAGTGCCGGGGCCGGGCGCGCGGGGTTCAGCGGCGGCCCCGGGACGGGACGTGCCGGCCGTGGACGGACCCGGCGTCGAGCTGCCGGGCGTGGACGGGCCGGACGTGGCCGTCCCGGAGGCGGGCGCGCCGCTGTCCGGGGCGGGGCTGCGGGCGTCCGCCGGACACCCGGCCGCCGCCGCCCCGGCGTCCGTCGAGCGTCAGGAGGTCTCGTAGTGGCTCGGGCGGCCGTTGCGCTCGACCAGCCGGCCGGCCTTGGCGGCCTCCTCGCTGCGCAGCAGCTCCCACCCGTCGTCCTGGCGGTGGAGCACCGAGGAGTGCCACGGCGTCATCCACATGTCCGCGTGCTCCAGCAGCCGGATGCCGAACTTCAGCACGCCGACCTTCTGCGGGTGGATGGAGAGCCGGAACGAGCGGGGGTGCTGCTCGGCGATGAGGTCGCCCCAGGCGCGGCTGCGCTGGATGACGCCGTAGGCGCGCTGGCGGCAGTCCTTCTGCAGGGCGGACTTGGTGCCGGTCCAGCCGAAGGTGTCCTCGGTGAGGAAGCGGGTGATGCCGCGATAGAGCTTCGCGGTCTCCTCGTCGGTCAGCACCTGCTCGCGCAGCTCCTCCTTGGTCGGCGCGTACTGGGCGTGCACCCGGGCGCGCTTCTCGTCGAAGGGCAGGTCGCCGAGGACGGCCCGCAGGTCGAAGGTGTCGAGGTGGGCCAGGCCCTCGCGCTCGATCATCGCGGTCAGCTCGTCGGAGTACTGGTCGATGTGGTCGTCGGGCACGTGGATGAGGTCACCGAAGATGTGGCCGTCGGAGCAGATCAGGATCTTGGCGCCGGGCTCGTAGAGCTTGCCGATCTCCTCGGCGAGCCCGTTGAGGAAGGTGAGCGAGAGCCGCTCGCCCTCGTCGGGCAGGTGGCCGAGCACCTTGGCGAGGTTGGGGGACTTGCAGGGGAACCCGGGGAGGGTGAAGAGGATCGGGTCCCCGGCCGTGATGAAGTCCGCGACCTGCTCCAGCTGGAGCGGGAAGTCGGCGGGGGTGGCGTCGACCTCGGGGTCGGAGGCGCGGCGGTGCGGGAGCAGCAGGTCGACGATCTCGGCGGAGAGCCGGGCGACGGTCTGCTGGTCGGGAACGGTGTACCCGGTGGTGGTCTGCGCGCTGGTCACGTCGCTCTCGTTGCTGTCGGCCTGGCGGTTGCTGGAGTTGTCGGTGACGGTGCCGGCGGGCGGCATGGTGGTCCTCCATGGAACGGTGAACGGGCTTCGGGCAGGCGGAGCCACGCCCCGGCGGTGTTCGCCGGGACGCTGTGGCGGGTGCAGGGAGAAGCGTGGTCGCCCCTTCGCAGGCGCTCAGATCCGCCGGTCGTAGGCGACCGGGAGCCGGTTCACCCCGCGGGCCAGGACGGCGGGCACCCAGGCGAGCGCGTCGATGCGCTCGTCGTCGGCGACGGACGGGCGGAGCCCGGGCAGTCGGGTGAGCAGGGCGCCGATGGCGATCTGGAGCTCGGCCCGGGCCAGGGCGGCTCCGGGACAGAAGTGGATGCCGTGGCCGAAGGCCAGGTGGGCGTTGGGGGAGCGGTCGAAGTCCAGGACGTCGGTGTCCGTGAACTGTGCCTCGTCGCGGTTGGCGGCGCCGAGCGAGACGATCACCGAGTCGCCGGCCGGGACGGTGGTGCCGTGCAGGTCGCTGTCCGCGGCGAAGAAGCGCCAGGTGGTGAGCTCGAACGCGCCGTCGTAGCGCAGCAGTTCCTCGATCGCCCGGGTGAGCAGGCCGGGTTCGGCGGTGGGCGTGTCGGGGTCGAGGCTCGCGCGCAGCCGGTCGAGCTGATCGGGGTGGCGCAGCAGGGTGATCAGCATGGTGGTGATCTGGTTGGTGACCGGCTCCTGGCCGGCGACCAGCAGCTGGAACACCATCGAGTCGAGCTCCTCGGGGCTCAACTCGCCCGCGTCGCAGGCGGCGACGAGGCGGCCGAGCAGGTCCACGTCGGGCCCGGCGGGGTCGTAGGTGGCGCGCTTGTGGGTGACCACCTCGGCGATGTAGGCCTGCAGACCGCGCAGCCGGCCCTCGTACGCCGGTCGACCTGGGTCCTGCGGGCCGACCGGCTGCACCACCTTGCCCCAGTCGCGGTCGAACTTGACGGCCAACTCATGCGGGAGGCCGATCACTTCGGCCAGCACCCGGAAGGGGTAGTGGGCCGCGAAGCCGGCCACCAGGTCGCTGCCGCCGGCCGGGGCGGTCGGCGGCAGCTCGTCGATCAGGGCGTCGGCGAGCTCCTGGATGCGCGGGCGCAGTGACTCCACCCGGCGCGGTGAGAAGGCGTCCAGGACGAGCTTGCGCATGGTGGTGTGCTTCGGCGGGTCCTGGTGCAGCAGATGCGCCTGGAGCTGCGAGTGCTGCGGCTCGGGCATGATCGAGGCGAGCCGGCGCCACTCGTCGTTGCCGAGTTCGTGGTTCTTGCCGAGCCGGGGGTCGTTGAGCGCCTCGTGCGCGGCCTTGTAGCCGGTGACCAGCCAGGCGCCGACGCCGCTCGGGAAGGTCACCCGGTGGACGGGGCCGGCGGCCCGCATCCGCTGGTAGAGGGGGTAGGGGTCGCTCTTGTACTCCGTTCCGAACAGCGGCACGGGATCGGGGAGTTCGTCGTATCCGAACGGGCAGCGGGGCCCGTCGGGCGCCTCGCCCGCCGCGGTCGGGTCGTGGACGGTGTCGGTCATTGCGGTTGTTCCTCCGGTATGGATCTGCCGTGTGCAGTCCGGGTGATGACGTTCCGTCACGCCGGGCTGCCGATCGTCCGGTCTTTCTCGGTGGTGCTGGTGGTGGTGCTCTTGGTGCGGTTGGTGGGCCCGGGGCCCTTGGTGGTGTGGTGGTGCAGGGTCAGGAGGGCCACGGCGAGGGTGGCGGCGACGGCGGCGAGGGTGAGGCCGGCCCGCACGCCGGCGATCTCGGTGGCGCCGTACAGGGTGGCGGCGGTGCCCAGCGCGGGGCCGAGGGCGAAGCCGAGGCTGCGGGAGAGCTGCACGGCCGAGCCGGCGGTGGCGAGCTGGTCCGGCGGGGCCGAGGTCATCACCAGGGCCTGGACGGGGCCGCCGTTGAGGCCCATGCCGACGCCGGCCACGGCGAGCCGCCAGGCGATGTCGGGCGAGGACCAGTCGGTGTCCACCGGGATGATCAGCAGCATGCCGAGCGCCGTCACGGCGGCGCCGGTGATCGCGGTCGGGCGGGCGCCCCAGCGGTCCGCGAGCCGTCCGCCGAAGCGGCCGGCCACCACCATGCCGAGCGGGAACGCCAGCATGGTGAGCGCGGTGCCGGTCGCGCTCTCGCCGTCCTCCCGGCGCAGGTACTGGGCGAGCAGGAAGTGGTTGGCGGCGAAGCCGGCGGCGAGCGCCAGCACCGAACCGTTGACGGCGGCGGTGCCGGAGGCGCGCAGCACGGTGGCGACCGGGCGTCCGCCGGGGCGGCGCAGCCAGAACAGCACCAGCGGGACGGAGGGCAGCGCGAGCAGCAGCCAGAGCGGCGCGTCCGGGGCGAGGGTGAGGCCGAGCAGGACGGCGGCGATCGCCGAGCCGATCAGCGCGGCATCGCCCAGCGAGCCGCGGTCGGGCAGCCGCAGGCGCCCGCCGGTGCGCGGGGCGTCGCGGTGGGCGATCAGCCAGGCGGCCAGGCAGATCGGCAACTTGACCAGGAAGATCGCCCGCCAGCCGACGTGGTCTAGCAGCAGGCCGCCGACCACCGGGCCGAGGACGGCGCCGAGCGGGCCCAGGGTGGCGGGCACGCTCATCGCCCGTCCGCGCAGCTCCGGGCGGACGGCGGTGGCGGCGAGGACCGGCATGAGGACGAACAGCACGGCGCCGAAGGCGCCTTGGGCGAGGCGGGCGGCGATCAGCCAGCTCGCCCAGGGCGCGGCGGCGGCCAGCGCGCTGCAGAGCGCGAAGCAGCCGACGGAGAGCAGCAGGGCGGCGCGCAGGCCGACCTGGTCCAGCCACCGTCCGGCGGGCAGCAGCAGGGCCACCAGCGGGAGTTGGTAGCCGAGAACGGCCCACTGGGCGGTGGTGGGGGAGACGTCGAGGGCGTTCGCGATGTCGGTGAGGGCGAGGTTGACGACGTTCATGTCGAGCATCGCGACGAAGGAGATCAGGCCTGCGGCGAAGACCAGACTCCAGCGGTCCACCGCCGCCCCGGCCGGGCTGTCACCCGGTGTGCTGGTTGCGGGCGACTGCTGCGTTGCCATGGGCCATCCTCCGTTCCCCCGTGCTGTCCGGACGCCACCTCGACGGCGGCGTCCGGTACAGCAGTCGGAGGCGGCCGGGTTCGAGTTCCGAACAGGTGGGGGATTTTTACGGCTTGGCCGGATCCTGGCGGCGGTGGCCGATCTTGCCCGCCCGCGCCGAGCGCCCCTCGGCTGACAAATGACAGCTGACGGATAACAGATAACAGCTGACAGCTGACAGATTCTGAAATCTGTCAGCTGTCAGCTGTCATCCGTCAGCGGGCCGGTGTCGCCGTCGGCGCGTCGCCGCCTCCTCAGCCGACCGTCGCCAGTTCGGCGGACGAGGCCGACGCCGGCTCCCCGGCCTCGGCCGCCCGCAGCCGGGCTATCAGCTCCTCACGGGCCCTGGCGACCCGGGAGCGGACGGTGCCGACGGGGCATCCGGCCACCTCGGCGGCCTCGGCGTAGCTCAGGCCGACGACCTGGGTGAGCACGAAGGCCTCGCGGCGCTGGGCGGGCACCCGGTCCAGCAGGTCGCCGAGCGCCACGCCGTCCTCGAAGCCCGCGGCGGGCGCGGTGCCCTGCCGTTCGGCGGCCTCCTGCCAGTCCGGCAGGGCGGCGCAGCGCGGCCGGGCGGCGGCGGTGCGGTAGCGGTCGATGACGGTCCGCCGGGCGATGGAAAGCAGCCAGGTGCGGGCGGAGGAGCGCCCGGCGAACCCGGGCAGGCTGCGCAGGGCCCGCAGGAAGGTCTCCTGGGCGAGGTCGTCGGCGGACTGCACGTCGGTGAGGTGGGCGACGAACCGCCACACGTCCCGCTGGGTGGCCCGGACGAAGGCCTCGACATCGGCGGACCGGCCTTCGCGGGCGGCCAGGGCGAGTGCGGTCAGCTGCTCGTCATCCACGACGGTCCCCCACCCGGTCGGTCCCAGCCCGGAGGAGGTGCGGGACGATGGTCATATGAGATGCGCGCAACTCCGTACCGCTCTGTCCGCCCGCCTCGACGGCGAACCGGCCGGTGTGCCGGACCGTCGCTTGGACAAGCACGTCGCGCGGTGCGCGGCGTGCCGGGAGTGGCTGGAGCGGGCGGAGCGACTGCGCGGCCCGCTGCTCGCAGGCGGGGCCGGCGAGCCGTCGGCGGACTGGACGGCGGAGCTCCTCGCACGCCTGGGCGCGGAGGCCCCCGGGGCGGTCGGCCCCGGCGGGGTCGAGGAGGCGGGAGTCGGAGAGGGCCGTCCCGGGCAGGGGGACGACGGGCGGACGCGGTAGGACGGTGGCGCCGGGCGAAGCCGGTGCGCCGTCGAAGTCAGGCATGAAGGTGTCCTGAGGAGAAGACCGGGTGCGATGCCGCTGCGGGCGGCACCGTCGGCGTCTGGTGGGCGGCCGCGCGCCCCCGGCCCCGGCCGCCGGAGCGGTGGGGACGGTCGGCGCGGCACGGGCCCGGGCCCCGACGGCCGCGGCCTCCGCCGGTACCGGCGCGACCCCGGCCCCGGCGCACCGGCCGGCCGCGCGGCCCACGGCACTCCCGGCGGCAGGCGCGGGGGCGGTGGTGCGCGATCGGTCGGCGGTCGTCCGGGGGCGGGCGGCGGTACCCGGCGGCGTGGCTGCGGCGCGGGGCGACCTGCCCACCGCGCGGCGGACACCGGCGGTGTCCGGAAGCGGCGGCGGGCGCGTCAGCGGGCGAACGCGGCCACGGGGGGCCCGCGACGGACCAGGACCTGTGAGAGCAGCACCGACCGAGGCAGCCGGGCCCGGTGGCCGACGGGTCTGGGCGCGTCCGGCGGCAGGTAGCCGGTCGCCCGGGCGAACAGGACGAACAGCGGCGCCAGCAGCGCCCCCGCCAGCACCGAGCCCAGCGCGCCGAGCAGTTCGAACAGCCGCACCAGCGCCGTCTCGCCGCGCCAGAGCAGCAGCGCGCAGGCCAGCGCGGCGACCACGTGGGCGGTGATCATGCCGGTCGACATGCCGTGTGCGGCCATGTCGTGGCCACTCATGCCACTCATGCCACCCGCGCTGCCCATACCGCTCGACCCGCCCGCGCCGGTGCTCCCGGTCAGTCCGGTCAGGTCGGCCGTCCCGCCCATGCCGCCGTGCCCGGTCGCCCCGGAGCCGGCGGCGGACGGCAGGCCGGCGGTTCCGGCCGTGCCGTGCGCATGGGCGACGGCCGCGGCGCCGGTCGGCGGGACGTCCGGGTCCAGCCCGGCCATCAGCGCCAGGTCGTCCGAGGACAGCCCGGTGGGCGTCGCGTCCGGATTGCACAGCAGCAGCGAGGCCCAGTCCGTCCGCTGCCCGCCGGAGAGGCCGCCGGCTCCGAACAGCGAGCCCGCCTGCTGGAACGTCAGGTGCAGCGCCGTCTGCGCCGCCACCATCCAGCAGCTGATCACCACGAGCCCCCGCCGCCGGCCGGCCAGCAGCCAGGTGACGCCGAGGGTGAGACCGAACGCGCCCACCAGGACCGGGGCGGACACCCCGGAACCGGCCATGGTGACGTGCGCCGTGGCGGCCAGCGCCACGCAGAGCGCGGCGAAGACCACGGCGCGCAGCGAGCGGATCCGGTCGGTCATCACAATGACACTCATCGTCGCACCCGCCTCCGCCGACCTGTACCGCACCCTCCGGTATTGGCCGGTTCCGTCCCTGCCCGCGCACGTCCCGCCCCCTCGGGGACGGTCCCTCCGGGCAAGTCGTTCGGGCACCGACGCCGCCCACGCGGGGTCGGGGGCGCTGGTGCGGACGGTGACGGTGTGCTGGCCGGATCCCGACGGTGCGCGAGGGGCTGCCGTGCCGCGGTCCGCCGAACGGGGGGCCGAAGGATGCTCTTCATCCCGTCATATCGGTTTGACACCGTCCGTGCTGATCCGTACTGAATGTGACGCTCTGGATGTGATGTCGCACACACGGACGCCGACGGCGGCAGGGGACGGACGGCGGCAGGAGACAGGAGACCAGGCATGGACACCACCGCACCCGAGGCCGCCGTTCCGGCGCCCGCCACCGACCTCGCCGACCTCGCCGACCCGGCGTTCTGGCGGCTGCCCGACCGCGCCCGCGCCGCCGCCTTCGCCGAGCTGCGCCGCCTGCCCGCCCCGGCCCGCTTCGGCGGCGCCCCGGGCTTCCACGCCCTCGTCCGGCACGCCGACGTCGTCGAGGCCAGCCGCAACCCGGACGTCTTCCTCAGCGGACCCGGCGTCACCACCCCCGAACCGGCCCGCTGGGTCCGCCTCCTGTTCGGCGACTCGATGGTGAACCTGGACGACCCCCGGCACGCCCAGCTGCGCCGCATCGTCTCCCGGGCCTTCACCCCGCGCCTGATCTCCCGGGTCGAGGACGACATCCGCCTGGTCGCCACCGAGCTGGTCGACCGGGTCGAGCGCGAGCGCCCCGCGGACTTCGTCAACGCGGTGGCCGCCGAGCTCCCCTTCCGGGTGATCTGCAACATGATGGGGATCCCGGAGGAACCGCGCCGCGCCATCCTCGACCAGGTCGACCACGCCTCCGAGCACACCGGCGTCCAGCGCCCGCTGCGCCAGCGGATCCGGATGCCCGGCCGCGGGCTGCGGGCCCTGGCCCGGATGCAGGGCATGGTCGCCGACCTCGGCCGCGAACGCCGCCGGCGGCCGACCGACGACCTGATCTCCGCGCTGGTCACCGCCGACGTCGACGGTCGCCGCCTCACCGGCCGCGAACTCGGCGCCTTCTTCTCCCTGCTGCTCGTCGCCGGGGTCGAGACCACCCGCAACGCCCTCGCGCACGGCCTCCACCTGATCACCGCCCACCCCGAGCAGCGCGCCCTGCTCCTCGGCGACCTCGGCGGGCACCTCGGCGGCGCCGTCGACGAGATAGTCCGCCACTCCACACCGATCATCCAGTTCCGCCGCACCCTGGCCGTCGACCACCGGCTCGGCGGCCCCGACGGCCCGCTGCTGCGGGCGGGGGAGAAGGTGGTGCTCTACTACGGCTCCGCCAACCGCGACGAGACCGTGTTCACCGACCCCGAGGCCTTCGACATCACCCGCAGCCCCAACCCCCACCTCGGCTTCGGCGGCGGCGGGCCGCACTACTGCCTCGGCGCGCACCTCGCCCGGCAGGAGATGAAGGTGCTCTACCGGGAGCTGTTCACCCGGCTCCCCGGGGCCCGCTCGGTCGGTGAGCCGGAGTTCGTCCCGTCCAGCTTCGACCACCGGATCCGCGCGCTCCGCTTCACCTTCTGAACCCGTCGAACCCGTCGAACCCGCAGGACGGTCCTGCGCCTCACCCCGCCTCGGCCGGCTCCCACACCGCGTGGTCGTGCGCGAACAGCACCCGGCGGGGGCCGAACGCCGCCAGCCGGTCCAGCCAGGCCGGACACCCGGGCAGCGGCGCGCCGACCACGCCCTCCCGGGCCGCCCGCCGCGCCAGCACCGCCGCGCCGTACGCGGACGCCGTGTCGTGCGCCTGACCCGCCAGCACCGTGCAGCCGTCCGGCCCGGCCACCACCAGTGACTGGTGCCCGGCGGTGTGCCCGGGCGTCGGCACCACCCGCACACCCGGCCACACCTCCGCCTCCCCGTCCAGCTCCTGATGGCGGACACCCGGGAAGTCCACCAGCGCGTCGATCGTGTAGCCGCCCGCCCGGGCCTCCGCCAGCTCCGCGGCCTGCACCCACACGGGCACCCAGGCCAGCAGCGGGTTGCCGCCGCAGTGATCGAAATGTAGATGGCAGTTGACGACCACGTCGAGGTCGCCCGGGGCCACACCCGCCGCCGTGAGCGCCGCCGCCAGCGGCCGCCGCACCGGGCGGTAGTGGGCGTCGGCCTCCGGGTCGCCCTCGCCGAGGCCGGTGTCGAACAGCAGCAGCCCCTCCGGACGGCGTACCAGGTACGCCAGAACCGGCTCCACCCGGGGCTCGGGGTTGCCCGCCTCCCCGGCGGGGCGGACGAAGTAGCCGAGGTCGAGCCGCCGGACAGCGGGCGGACGGTCGGTGCGGGTGCTGGCCAAGCGGGTCCTCCCGGGGGTCTGGTGGCCGACGTCACTGCGCCTACCCACGGCGCGGCGCACAATGCCGATATGACCGACCGTCCGCTCCCCGCACCCTCCGGCCCCACCCACCGGCCGACCCCCGCCGCCGCGCCCGCCGTCCCCGACGGGCCCGCCGTACGGTCCACCGCCGACGGGCCCGCCGCCGCGCCGGCCCTCGACGGGCCCACCGCCGACGCCTGGCACGCCCTCGGCGGGCCGTCCGCGCTCCTGGAGCGGGTCTCCTTCCACGGCCCCGACGCCGTGCTGCCCTCCCGCCTGCCCGTGCGGCGCCTCGCCCGGGCCACCGTCGCCGCCTGCTCGCTCGCCGCCGCCGAACTCGCCGCACTGCGCTCCGGCGGCCCCGTGCCGCGGGTGCGGATCGACCAGGGCGCCGTCGCCACCGCCTTCGTCAGCGAGCGCCACCTGCGGATCGACGGGCGCGCCCCGGTCTCCTTCGCGCCGCTCTCCGGCTTCTGGCCGACCGCCGACGGCTGGCTGCGCACCCACGCCAACTACCCCCACCACCGCGACCGGCTGCTCACCGCCCTCGGCCTGCCCGAGGACACCGGGCCCGAGCGGCTCGCCGCCGTGCTGCGCGAGCTGCCGGCCGCGGCCGTTCAGGAGCGCGCCTACGCGGCGGGGGCGCTCGCCGTCGCCGTCGCGCCGGTCCGCGCCACCACGCTTCCCCTGGTCGAGGTCCGCGCCGCCGACGAGACCGCGCCCCGGCCGCTGGCCCCCGCCCCCGTCGACCGGCCCGCCGCCGGGATCCGCGTCCTCGACCTCACCCGGGTGATCGCCGGCCCGGTCGCCACCCGCACCCTCGCCCTGCTCGGCGCCGACGTGCTGCGCCTCGACCCGCCGCACCTGCCCGAGGCCGAGGACGCCCACGCCGACACCGGCTTCGGCAAGCGCTCCGCCCGCCTCGACCTCGCCGACGGCACCGGCCGGGCCGCCTTCGAGGAGCTGCTCGCCACCGCCGACGTCGTCGTCACCGGCTACCGCCCCGACACGCTGGACGCGTACGGGCTGGCCCCCGACGCGCTGCTCGCCCGCCGCCCGGGCCTGGTCGTCGTCCAGCTGAACGCCTGGGGCTGGACCGGCCCGTGGGCCGGGCGGCGCGGCTTCGACAGCCTGGTCCAGGCGGGCTGCGGCATCGCCGTCGTCGAGGCGGGCGCCGACGGCCGCCCCGGCGCCCTGCCCGCCCAGGCCCTCGACCACGGCACCGGCTACCTCGTCGCGGCCGGTGTGCTGCGCGCCCTCACCGGGCAGCGCACCGTCCGGCCCGGCGGGCGCCACCTGCGCTACTCCCTGGCCGGCACGGCCTCCTGGCTGCTGCACGGCATCGCCCCCACCGCCGACCCGCACGTGCTGCCCAACGACGAGCCCTACGACCCCGCCCGCTGGCTCACCGAGACCGACGCGCCGTACGGCCGGCTCCGGTACGCGCTGCCGCCCGTCGGCTACGCGGGCGCACCGGCGGACTGGACGCGCCCGCCGGGGCGCTGGGGCACGGACGCGCCGGCCTGGCACTGAACGCCCGGCCGGTCCGGCGCCCTCGGACGGCGCCGGACCGGCCCACTCCACCGGACCGGACCGGCGCGCTCAGACACCCGACGGGATCCGCTTCGCGGTGCTGCGCACCTGGAAGGCCGTCACGATCTCGATCAGCCCCAGGATCAGCAGCCAGCAGCCCGCCAGAACGGTCAGCGCGGTGATCGACCCGACCGGCCAGACGATCAGCAGCACCCCGGCCAGGGTGTTCGCCACGCCCGCGAACGCCTGCCAGCCGCGCGCCGGCATGGTCTCGTCCGAGAGGGCGGCCACGAGCTGGGTGATCCCGCGGAACAGCCAGCCGATGCCGATCCAGATCGCGAGCAGCAGCAGCGACCGCGCCGCGCTGCGGAAGCACAGCAGGCCCAGCAGCACGCAGAGCGTGCCGCTGATGAACGCCAGCACCCGCATCGCGGTCGTGGCGTGCGTGCCGAACGCGGCGACCAGCTGCACGATGCCGATGACCAGCAGATAG
Source organism: Kitasatospora sp. NPDC057692 (assembly GCF_042799475.1). NCBI lineage: Bacteria > Bacillati > Actinomycetota > Actinomycetes > Kitasatosporales > Streptomycetaceae > Kitasatospora > Kitasatospora sp. NPDC057692. Next base: position 265,361 of record NZ_JBHVIV010000001.1, read on the forward strand.
ACGCCGAACAGCACGCCGACCACCAGCAGTGTCTCCTCCGGCCAGACGAACACGACGATCCCGAGGCCGAGCGAGACCAGTCCGGCGATCAGCAGGACCTGCCAGGCGGCCTTGGCGAGCAGCCCGAGCGGGCCCTGGACCGGGGAGCCGTCGGGGGTGATGATCGGGGAAACCACGGTGGCGTCCTCCAGGGGAGCGGGCGCCCCGGCGTGCGAGCGGGCACCGTCGGCGCGCGGACGGGCGAGCGCTCCCCACGATCGCCGCGTACGCCGCCGTCCGCGCGCTCAATACACCCGTTCGGGCGATCGAACGGGTTTCCCCTGGGATCGCCGGAACGCCACCTCCGCCTCACCCAACGTCGATAAGATCCGGCGATATGACTTCTGAAGGGTGGGGGACCCCTCCGGTCGAGCCGATCAGCCAGCACTACATCGTCTGCGGCGGCAACGCCCTCGCCCACCGCCTGGCCGTCGAACTCGTCGAGCACTACGACGTACCGGTCGTCGTCCTCGTCCCGGACCGCACGCGCGACCACGCACCCCGGATCGAACAGCTGGAGGGCGTCGCCGCCGTCGTCGAGTACAGCAGCGTCACCGAGGAGGCGCTGCGCGCCGTCCGCGTCGAGACCGCGCGCGGCATCGCCTTCGTCGACGGCGACGACCAGGGGAACATCCACGCCGCCCTGTCCGCCCAGGAACACAACCCCGACATTCGCATCGTCCTGCGGATGTTCAACCAGCGGCTCGGCGCCCACATCGAACACCTGCTCAGGAACGGCGCCGCGCTCTCCGGCTCCGCCACCGCCGCCCCCGCCTTCGCCGACGCCGCCCTCTCCCGGCCCCACTCCGTCCAGGTCGGCGACCGCTTCCTGCACATCGCCTTCGAGGAAGACATCCAGTCCGACCGGCTCTGCATCGTCGCCGACCGGATCGACCGCCACGACCTCGGCCGGATCCGGCTGCTGCCCGACCAGGAGGGCGACTCCGCCTCCTACGTCCGGCTGGCCAGGGAGTTCGGCGACGACGGGCCGATCCGCTCCGGCGCGGACGCCCGCCTCGCCGCCGGAGCCACCGAGCCAGACCCGGAACCCGGCGGCATCGCCGCCCTGCAGACCCTCCGGAGCGAACCCACCGTACGGATCGCCTGGTGGCGGCGGCTGCGCTGGAGACTGCTCGACACCCTGCGGTTCTTCACCAGCGCCCGGCTCCGGCTGATGCTGATCACCGCCCTGGTCGCGGTGCTGCTCGCCTTCGGGCTGCTCTGGCACCTCAACGGGAACTTCGCCTGGACGCTCTACACCTCGCTGCTCGACCTCGCCGGGGCGGCCCAGCCCGATCAGCCGGGAGGCGGCGAGGGCTCCGGCACCGGCGGCACCTGGCAGCGGGTCGCCCAGGTCGTGATCACCTTCTGCGGCATCACCTTCGCCCCGGTCGCCACCGCCATCGTGGTCGAGGTGCTCGCCTCCGGCCGGCGCGGCCAACCCCGCAACCCCGGTGTCGGCACCCGCGACCACGTCATCGTGGTCGGCCTCGGCAACGTCGGCACCCGGGTGGTCGGCCAACTGCACGGCCTGGGCGTGCCCGTGGTCGGCCTGGAGAGCGACCCGCAGGCCCGCGGCATCTCCGCCGTCCGCGCCCTCGGCGTCCCGGTCGTCGTCGACGACGGCCCGCTCGCCGAACAGCTGCGCCGGGCCCGGGTCAAGCACAGCCGCGCGGTGGTCGCCGTCAGCGGCGACGACGCCACCAACCTGGAGGCCGCCCTGGAGGCCCGCGCGGTGCGGCCCGACGTCCGGGTGGTCCTGCGCCTCTTCGACGACGGCTTCGCGAGCCACGTCTACGCCACCCTGGGCAACGTCGCCTCGCGCTCCACCTCCTACCTCGCCGCCCCGGCCTTCGCCGCCGCCCTGATGGGCCGCGAAGTCCTCGGCACCCTCTCGGTGTTCCGCCACGTGCTGCTCATCGCCGAACTGCCCGCCGAACTGGGCACCGGCCTGATCGGCCTCAACCGCCACGACCTGGAGGAGCAGGGCGGCATCCGCGTCCTCGCCGTCCGCCTGGCCCGCAACCCGGCGCTCTACCAGTGGCGGTACGCCGACCGCACCCGCACCCTCGAACCCGGCGACAGCGTCGTCGTGGCCGCCACCCGCAGCGGCCTCGCCCGCCTCAACACCACGCTGACGGCCGACAGCTGACGGCCGAGAGCTGACGGCCGAGAGCTGACCGCCGCACGCGATGGCCGATCAGGCCCGCTGCCGCTCCAGCGTCTCCTTCATGACCTCGGCCCCCCGGACGACCCGCGGCCGCACCTGCTCGGCCATCTCGTGCGGCAGCACATCGGTGGTCCACACCAGCCGGCACCGCCCGGGCCCCTCGGGGAACACCTGGAAGGAGGCGTGATGGTGGGTGAGCGGAATCCGGAACCCCTCGACCGCCGAATAGGCGAGACGGCGCAGCCCGTCGTCCACGCTGACGATCAGCTCCCGGACGACCGCGTCACCGGGCGGCACGGTCAGGTACCGGGTGTCGCCGTCCATCCGGACGTCGAGGACGTAGCCCGGAACGAGCCGCCGGTGCACCGCCCCCACGTCCCGGACCGCGTCCCAGACGTCCTCGGCGGAGGATTCGATCACGATGTCCTGAACGATGGTGGCGATGACCGTACTCCCCGTGTGTCGGATGTTCCCCCCGGCACCCTAAGGCCGTCCGGCGAGGAGGAGCCGACGGGCGCGGCTCGGACGGGCCGCCGGCGGGGTCGTCAGTGGGCGCTCTACGCGTTCGGGTCCCAGTCCGCCAGCTGCTCCATCGGCGTGGTGTCGCCGGTGATCTCCAGGACGTCGAGCGGGATGCGCGCGTAGAAGTAGAGGACCAGGTCGTTCGCCGCGCCGCGCATCGCCAGGTCGGCCGGCTCCGCGTCGGCGGCGAGGTCGGCGCAGCGGACGCCGTCGGCGTCGAGGGTCAGACGCCAGGAACGGCCCTCGGTCGCGTGCAGGTCGATGGTCGCCGGCTTGAACGGCCAGGGGACGGTCGTCGCCGAGACGGTCGTCAGGAACTCGTCGACGCCCTCGACCGCGACCTCCGCCGGCAGCGGCTGTGCGGCGCCCAGGGTGAGCTGGACGTCGTAGGTGTGGACGGCGATCTCCTGGATCTGGTGCCGGGCCACGGCTCCGCTGGTCTCCGGGGCCTGCGAGCGGCCCCACCAGGTCCAGCAGCCGCGGTCCGGGCCGGCCTCGCGCATCGCGTCGAGCATGAGCCCGGTCGACTCGGCGAGCCAGGCGTCCAGGGCCTCGCGGTCGCGGGGCGCGGTCGGGGCACCCTTCGGGTCCGTCCTCGCCGGAGGCTCGGCGCCCGGGCCCGCCGCGACGATGGCGGCCTGGCGGCGGCGGCCGTCGCCGAGGTGCTGCGCCAGTTCGCGCAGCGTCCAGTCCGGGCAGCTCGGGACCTGGACGTCAAGGTCGGGGACGGACGCGATCGCGGCGCGGAACGCGGCCGAGCGGTCCTCGATCAGCCGCAGGACCTCGGGGAACTCCAAGATGTTTTGCACGTCGGTTGTGTATCACGGGGCTTCGGCCGCCGGACAGCGAATTTGTCGGACCAACGGGTCGACGGCCGACCGGACCTCACCGCGAACGCAGAACCGGACGGAGCAGGTCGAGGACGCGGGTCCAGTCGTACTGGTCGCGCGCGGCTTTGGACTTGGGCGGATGGGGCGTCTGGTCGGCGATGAGGACGCCCATCGAGCGGAGCCGCGCGAGGCTCTCCGCGTACGCCGGGTGCGCGGTGAGGGCGGAGTTGACGAAGGGCTGGGCGGCCATGGGGACGCCCATCCCGTAGGCCTCGCAGAGGATGCCGAGCGCGAGGGTGTCGGTGATCCCGAGGGCCCACTTGTTGATGGTGTTGAACGTGGCGGAGCCGACCGCGATGGCGTCCGCCGGGGGCATCGGCCGGGGACTGCCGGGGGTGCGCCAGGCGGAGCGGACCGGGTAGCCGGTCTGCTTCTCGACGGACTCCTCGTCGATGAACCCCAGCGCGTTGGGCGTGGCTATCACCCCGACCTCCCACCCCTCGTCCTGAGCGGCGGTGACCAGTGCGCCGACCCCGCCGGCCACAGCCGAGGCGCAGACGACGACGTAGAGAAACGGCGTACGGTGCTCGTCCAAGTCCGAACTCCTCGCTGTGTGACGGACACGCCCTTCACCGGAGCGCGCGGACCATGACGGCCTCCCGCCGCACCCCGTCCCCAACGATCTCCACAGTGTCCACTACCCCACCCGGCGGCTCCCAAGTCCCCCTCCCCGCCCACTGGATGGCCGACACCCGCACACCTCCAAGCCGGGGTGGAGGGCCCGGACGCGGGGGTGGCCCTCCTCCACCAGGAGCCTCGAACGGCCTCGATGCGGCGGGAGGAACGGAGCAGCGGTCGCCTCGCGCGATCGGGCCCGAGGCCTCTCCGTACTCGCCGAATCCCAGTCGGCGGGGGCGGAGAGACGGCACCGCTATTCCAGGTAGACCTTCTGCCATTCCAGTGAAGTCATCGTGAGCGCCGCCTCGGCGAGTTGCCGGGCCGATTCCGTCTTCAACCGGGTGAGACTGCTGTCGATCCAGGGCTGGACGTTCTGGTATCCCTGTTCCCGGTACTCGACGGCCTGGATCAGGCATTCGAGCTTGTCGGCGTCGTGTGCGACGACCACTTCGAGGCTCTCTCCGTTCTCGTACTCCTCGACGATCGCCCGCACACCCGTCACAACGACCGGGTGAGCCGCGCTGACCTGGTCGGCGGTGACGCGCTCGTTGTCCGCGGCGGTGACGTAGCGCCGCCCGATGTGCGGGATGTCACCGACGCGGGTCTCCTGTGTGTCGTGGAAGAGGCACAGCAGAGCCACCTTCGCCGGATCGGCCCCCTCCATCATCGCGAGCACCGCACCGACGACACCGGTGCGGAAGGAGTGCTCCGCGATGGTCTCGGGGTCCTTCACGCCGGCGATCCACCAGCCCGACCGCTTGGCCCGCTTGAGCATCCCCGCCTCGAACAGGTACCCCGTCGTGCCCTTCACCTGTCGGTCGTCAGCCATGACAGCCCTCTCTCAACGCTGTAGCCGCTTGCTCGGAGACCGTAGTACACACACTCCAGCTTGCGCCGGGACTCGGAGGACAGGGCTCCGTCGTCCAGGACGACACCAACCCGTCCCGCCAATTCCCGCGCTACATAGGGATCGGAGTCGACCAGGTTTCGGCGGGAGAGGATCAGCGCCCAGACGGAATGAACGTACAGGTCGGTGTACTCGACAGCCCGGTCGAGCCTTACGGCTAGCTCCCGGAGAAGGGCCGAGGCGTCCCAGGCCGGTCGACTGTGCTCCGTCATGAAGCAGTCATCCCGCTGGGGCCGGCGGTCCAGCCCGAGCCAGTGCGCCCAGTAGTTCAGGTTGGCCGCCTCGGCGCGGTCATGGTTGGCAATCGATCTTTCGATGAAGTCCCTCAAGAGGGTTGGATCACCTTGGCGGGCCAGGGACGCCGCCACTGACCTTGCTTCGGCCCAATGCGGCGACCAGCCGGCAGTGGCCGTGAGTGCACCTCTCCGACGAGAGCCCTCGAACCAGTCGGAAGCATCCCACCCACTGTCGTACGAGGAGAGATACCAGGCCTGTCGACGTAGGAGAGCGGAGTCCGGGCCGGCACGCTCCGCCGCTTCCGAGGCGCTACGGAGCTTCTGGAAGAAGCGCGCCCGCAAGGCGGGTTCGAGAAGAGGCGATGATGACACCGGGCCACGTCGTGCGATCGGGGTCGTCGCGTACGGCGCCACCACCCCTGGCAGTACTCCGCTCACCGCCCATCCGATCATGTGGGTCGTATCCCGTGTCAGTACCCATCCGGCGAGTGGATGCTCGCGGAGCCGAGCAGTCGTGGTGTCGGCTCCGAGGATCTCTCCCAGGAGGAGATCGGCGTCCATGGCCGTCGCAAGCATGTCCACCAAACCCGGCGGGCCTCCGAGAAGCATCAGTCTTCGACGCATCGCCACAAGGTTGCCGGCCTTGGTGGACGACAGAGGACGTCGTCCGGACTCCCATCCCTGAAGCGTGCTCTTGTCCACGCCGAGTTCCTCGGCCAACTCCTCCTGGGTCCGGGGAATCTGCTCGCGAATCACTTTGAACAGATGGCCGGCGATGGCACCTTCCGGCTCACGCTCAGACGAAGGCCGACTACCGGTCAGTGTTGTTCTCCGCTTTGCCTGCGAATGATCGACCATCAGGACTCCTGCTGGCGTTGGTCGGCCGGGTAACTCGTACTACCGGTCCGTCGGAACCATTCATCACGCCACGTAGCGTTGTGGATGCAGAGCGAGACCGGTTCGTGGCCTGGACAGCCTAGTCCTGGCGCAGTAGCTCGCGGTCTCGATTGCTCCGAACCTCGCCAGATCAGGTACTTGCCCCTTATGGGCGGACCCGGCTCACCCTGGAGTTGTCATGGCTCGCGCGTTGCTGAGGGCACACGCCCTGCCTCGGCCCGGATCGGCCCCTGGGCTTCCGGTTGTCGAGATATCGCTGCCCTATCTGCCTGAGTCGGCGGCCCAGGCCCGTCGTTTCCTCCGGGAGACGCTGGCAGGGTGGGGGCTGGATCACGTGATCGACGTGGGCGTGTTGGTGGCCAGCGAGCTGGTCACCAACGCCGCGAAGACCGGGTGCCGACAGCGGATGACGGTCACCGTTCGATTCCTCTCCCACGCGACCTTGCGGATCTCGGTGCGCGACGGTTCGTGCGTTCTACCGGTGCTGATCCGGGCTTCCCCCGAGGAGGAGTGCCACCGGGGCTTGGTGCTGGTGGATCGCCTGACCGGAGGTCGGTGGGGCGCGACCGTCGAACCGGCCGGGAAGGTCGTTCATGCCGACCTGACGATCGTGCGGTGAGCGGGAAGCCGTCAGGGGGCGATTCCGAGTCTGGACACGGCGCGCCTCCCGGGCCTGGCCGCGCTCAGGTATGGGCCGCGTACGGGGTGTCGGTGGCGGCCGCTTTTCATGTCGTCACCGCTGCCCTGGTGTTGATCACCCGCTCGCGCTGAACGGCCCGCGTCGCGCCCCCCCGTACGCGGCGCCACGCGGCCCCCGCAACCGAACCACAACCAACGGGCGAAATAAAGGATGAA